>NZ_JBIAHS010000002.1:0-35543 GCF_042870755.1 Streptomyces sp. NPDC006365 | reverse complement strand
GTAGAGATCGTCACCGTCCACGCCCCCGAATCCGTGCGGTCGTCCACCTCGAGCCGTACGCCCTCCCCCGGCACCGTGAAGCTCTCCCCGAGCCCGACCGGGGCGTCCGCGAGCGGTGGATAGACCGAGTCCTCCCAGCAGGCGGCGGTGCCGGGGTGTGCGTCGAGGACCTCGACCGGTCCGCCTCCGGACACGGTCTCGCTGCGTACGCGATAGACGAGCACCCCCTGTGAACAGACCGCCCCGTCGTTCCCGACGGGCCCTCGCGCCTCGAAGGCGATCACGCTGTCCCGCCCGGTGCGCACCACCGCCAGCTTGGTCCCACCCCCCAGTCCGAACCCGAGACCGTCCGATGCCAGGTCACTCGACCCCAGCCCACCCGATCCCAGTTCCCCGGAAGGGAACCCCGGCCCGCCCCTCAGCCGTCTCCCCCTGAACTCGGAATCGAAAGCCTCCACCCCTTCCGCACCCCCAGCCTCCCCGGCCACTGCCGGACCGCCCGCCCCCAAGGGCTCCAACGTCATCCGCGTCCCCTCGCCGCCCGCCGACTGCACACACGACACCTGTCTCGGCTCCAGCCAGCCGAGCTTCCACTTGTGCCAGCCGAAGAGATCCGGTGCGAGCCCGAACTGGCTGCCCATGAGGTCCCAGTCGCCTACATAGGTGTCCCAGTCCCCCTTGTCGTCGGCCGGCCGGTGGTAGAGGTCGGGAAGGTCGAAGACATGGCCCGTCTCGTGGGCCAGGACCAGCCGGTCCGGCGGATGCTGCTCGAAGACGGTGACGACACGGCGGATGTCCGTGCCGTCGGCCCGTAGCGGCGCCTCGAGGTTGACCACCTTCGTCGCGTCCGAGTTGACGCCGGGGGCGTCCGGGTCGGCGACGAAGTAGACGACGTCGTAGCGCGAGAAGTCGACCCGAGGGTCGGACGCGGCGAGGGCGTCGCGCACATACGCCGAACGGCGCGCCGAGTTCCAGTCGCGCTTTATGGCGTACGCCGTGGAGGCGCGCGGCATCGGGAGCCATTCGCGGAGCGGATGTGGGCGCAGCTCGAACTTGCCGTAGGAGGCGCGTTCGAAGAAGCGGCTGGTGGCCGGGAAGTGGTCGGCCGTCAGTTCGGTGGGTGTGGTCTGTGGGACGGAGTCGGGGAAGGAAAGGAAGATCATCACGGCGTCGAGGCGGCGGTCGGGGCGCGGATAGGCGGCGTTCCAGGTGTCGAGGCCCTCGGAGTGGTGGGCATCGGTCCGCTTCAGGGCGCAGGGCGTCGAGGGGGGTACGGCGTTCGAGGAGCCCGCCGCCAGGGAGGTGGCGGCGAGCGCCGTCATGGAGGTGAGAAGTGCCGCGGGACCATGCCAACGAGGTCGTGCCCCGCCACGGGTGAGCCCCTTGAGGGGGAACAGACGCGGCACTTCGACCTCCGGTGCGGAATTCGGGATACCACACCCAGCTTGTACGCATTTGTTACCTGACACCCTGTTTGTCTGCACCAGAAGGGTGAGAGTGTCGGCATCCCGACGAGCACGTCACGGGAGCAAGGACACCTCGAGCACTCACGGAACGTCACAAGCGATCGGCCACTGAAGGAACCTGTCCACGTGCGGGCAGAAACGATCTGTCAGAAGAGCCGGTTAATTGGGGAGACTGAGGAGTAGCTGGAAGGCGTTCGGGCCAGCCTCTATGATCGGCACACTTTCCTGCGCGGACACGGCTAGAGCGGCCGTCCTCCACCGGCCGACCACCCGACGAGACCTGTACGAGTAACGAGTGCACAGCGGGAGCGAACGGTGAGCGGAATGTCCGATGGGCCGGTGCCTGCGGCAGACCTCGTCCGGCCGACCGTCACAACGAGTGACAGTCAGCCGCTTTCTCACGAGAAGACGACCCCACGCGTCGACACTCACACCACATGCGTCGACACGCGTACCACACGTACCGAACCGGTGACATCACGCGCCGAGGCAGAGCCTCCACGCGCCCCCACCGAAAACCATCAGACCGACGAGCTCGAAGACCGCACGTTCCGGGCCGCCTTCGACGCGGCCCCCGTGGCCATGGCCGTCGTCGACCGCGAGGGCCTGGTCGTCACGGCCAACGACGCGCTGGCCGCGCTGCTCGGCGCCGGCCCGGACGGTCTGGCGGGCCGGGTCGCCGCCGATCTGGTGGACCTCGCCTCCGACGCCCGCACCTGGCACGCGTACCGCGAGGTGCTCCGCGGCCGGCAGGCCAGACTGCGCTGCACCCGACGACTCAAACACCCCGACGGGCACTCTCTTTGGGCCCAGGTGACGGTCTCTCCGCTGCCCGAGGAGGAGCAGGCCGTACTGGTCTCGGTCTGTGACATCAGCGCCCGCCGTGAACTCCAGGCGCGCCTACGGCACTTGCAGATGCACGACCCGGTGACGCGGCTGCCCAACCGCACCCTGTTCTTCGAGCGCCTGTCGGCCGCGCTGGAGGCAGAGGCGTACGAGGAGTCCGGCACCGGCCGGATCGGGCTGTGCTACCTGGACCTTGACGGCTTCAAGGCGGTCAACGACACGCTCGGCCACCGCATCGGCGACCGGCTGCTCGCGGCCGTCGCCGAGCGGCTGACGCGCTGCGCGGACGAGGCCGGGCACGCGCGAGCGGCCAAGCCGCTGGTCGCCCGGCTCGGCGGCGACGAGTTCGCGCTGCTGGTCGAGGACTCGACGGGTACGGAGCAACTGGCGGAGCTCGCCAAGTCCGTACTCACGGCCCTTCAGGCGCCCTTCGACATCTCCGGGCAACGGCTGTCGGTCTCGGCCTCGATCGGGGTCGTCGAGCGGCACGCGGCCGACACCACCGCGACGGGTCTGATGCAGGCCGCCGATACGACGCTGTACTGGGCGAAGGCCGACGGAAAGTCCCGCTGGACGCTCTTCGACCCGGAGCGCAACGCCCACCGCATGACGCGTCAGGCCCTCGCCTCCACCCTCCGGCCCGCCATCGAGAAGGGTGAGTTCGCCCTGGAGTACCAGCCGTTGGTGGGCATGGAGGACGGCGGTGTGCGGGGGGTCGAGGCGCTGGTGCGCTGGAACCATCCTCAGTTCGGCACACTGACGCCGAATCGGTTCATCGGACTGGCTGAAGAAGACGGTTCGATCGTGCAGTTGGGGCGCTGGGTGCTGGCCGCCGCCTGTCGGCAGGCACGCCGCTGGCAGTTGGACCACCCGGATGTGCCGCCGGTCTTCGTCAGCGTGAACGTGGCCGTGCGTCAGGTCTGGGACTCGGATCTGGTGGCGGATGTCGCGGCGATCCTCACGGAGACCGGACTCGCCCCGCATCTCCTCCAGTTGGAGCTCACCGAGTCGGCCGTGATGGGCTCGGCGGGCCGCCCGCTGCAGGCCCTGCAAGCGCTCAGCGACATGGGCGTACGCATCGCCATCGACGACTTCGGCACCGGGTACTCCAACCTCGCCTACCTCAGCCGCCTACCGGTCTCCGTGCTGAAGCTCGACGGCTCGTTCGTGCGGGGCTTCCAGTACGAGGAAGCCGGCGACCGCGCGAACCCCGCCGACGAGGTCATCGTCGAGGCCCTCATCGAACTCGCCCACCGGCTGGGCCTGACGGTCACCGCCGAGTGCGTGGAGACCGCCGGGCAGGCCTCCCGGCTGCGGCGTATCGGCTGCGACACCGGCCAGGGGTGGCTGTACTCCCGGCCGGTGGCGGCGGATCGTATCTCCGCACTTTTGACTGGGGTGGTGGACTGTCCTCAGACCTGAGCCGTCCGAGTCTGCGGCAACTCGTAGGCGTCGGCGATCAGTTCGTACGAGCGCAGGCGTACGTCTCCGCTGTGGGCGTGGCTGGTGAGCATCAACTCGTCCGCGCCCGTGCGCTTTTGGAGGTCGTCGAGACCGGTGCGGACCTGGTCCGCGGTGCCGTGGACGACATTGGAGTTCCAGTCGTCGATGAACTCCCGCTCCATGGGGCTGAATTCGTACGCCTCCGCCTCCTCGGGGGTGGGGACGAGTCCCGGACGGCCGGTGCGCAGGCGGATCATGTTCAGTGCGGCGGCCATGACCTGGCGGCGGGCCTCCGCCTCGTCGTCCGTGGCGAGGGCGGAGACGGCGATGAGGGCGTACGGGGCGTCGAGGACTTCGGAGGGTGTGAACGACTCCCGGTAGAGGTCGAGGGCCGGGATCGTGTTCCGCGCCGAGAAGTGGTGCGCGAAGGCGAACGGAAGGCCGAGGGCACCGGCGAGGCGGGCGCTGAAGCCGGAGGAGCCGAGGAGCCAGACGGGTGGGCGGTGCGGGTCCTGCACGCCACCCGGGGATGTGGACTGGATGGGGCCCGGGACCGCGTGGATACGGGCGTAGGGGTGGCCGTCCGGGAAGTCGTCGTCCAGGAAGCGGGTGAGCTCCGCGAGTTGCTGGGGGAAGTCGTCCGCGCCCTCGTTGAGCCGGTCGGTGCGGCGGAGGGCCGCGGCCGTTGCGCCGTCCGTGCCGGGGGCTCGGCCGAGGCCCAGGTCGATGCGGCCCGGCGCCATGGCCTCTAGGGTGCCGAACTGTTCCGCTATGACGAGGGGGGCGTGGTTGGGCAGCATCACTCCGCCCGAGCCGAGGCGTATCCGGTCCGTGTGGGCGGCGAGGTGGGCGAGGATCACGGCGGGAGAGGTCGAGGCGACGCCCGGCATGGAGTGGTGCTCGGCGACCCAGTAACGGTGGAATCCGCGGCTCTCTGCGAGACGTACCAGCCCGACGCTGGTGCGCAGGGCGTCGGTGGCGGTGTGGCCCGCGCCCACGGTTGCCAGGTCCAGCACGGAGAGCGGCACCTGTGCGGTGCCTGCCGTGTCGCCTCGTATCTCGTCTGCCGCCACGGGGTGCCTCCTGCTGGGTACGTACGACGTCGGGTCCGCGCGTACCTAACGGAAGGCTGTCTCCGGTTATTCCGTTCGGTTCAGTGCCCGGGCACGTACCCCCGCCGCTTGTCCACCACGTTCGGCAGCGGCTCCCCCGCCTCCCACAGTTCGTACAACTCCACGAACTGCGCGCCGAGTTCGTCCCGCCATCCGATGGTGTCGCCGCTCATGTGCGGCGAGACGATCAGCCCGGGGAGCTCCCACAGGGGGCTCTCGGAGGTGAGGGGCTCGTGCTCGAAGACGTCGAGCGCCGCCCCTGCGATCCAGTGCTTCGACAGAGCGTCCGCGAGCGCGTTCTCGTCCACGAGCTGTCCGCGCCCGACGTTGATGAAGCGCGCCGACGGCTGCATCAGGCCGAAGCGCCGCGCGTCGAACATTCCGTGGGTCTCGTCGGTGAGCGGTGCCGCGGACACCACCCAGTCCGCGCGCGCCATGAGCCGGTCCAGATCGTCCGGGCCGTGGACGCCGGTGCGTGGCGTCCGTCCCACCAGGGCCGTTTTGACGCCGAGGGCCTTCAGGGTCTGCTCGATCGCCCGCCCGATCGGCCCCGAACCCACCACGCACGCGCGCGTGCCCGCGACCCGCTGCGACTCACGGTGCCGCCACTCGCGCGCC
This sequence comes from Streptomyces sp. NPDC006365, assembly GCF_042870755.1. Classification (NCBI taxonomy): domain Bacteria; kingdom Bacillati; phylum Actinomycetota; class Actinomycetes; order Kitasatosporales; family Streptomycetaceae; genus Streptomyces; species Streptomyces sp. NPDC006365. The sequence goes on along the minus strand of NZ_JBIAHS010000002.1, from coordinate 30,058 downwards.
CGCTGGAGTTCCCACGTACGCGGCAGATCCTTGGCCATGGCGAGGACGAGCGCGGCCACGTACTCGGCGATCGGCTGGTCGAAGACGCCGCGGGCGTTCGTCACCACCGTGTCGGACGCGGCGAGCTCCGGGCACATCAGGTGGTCCACGCCCGCGCTCGCCGTGTGCACCCAGCGGGGCCGCGGGCCCTCGCCTGGCCAGGCGCGCCGCACGGCGTGCGAGGTGAAGTTCCACACAAGCAGGACGTCCGCGGCCGGCAGCAGCGAGGCCAGCGTCGCCTCGTCGGCGTACTCGATCCGGACTCGTCCAGCGAGTCTGCCGAGCCGGGGCGACGGGTCAACGTCCAGTACCAGAAGGGTCGTTTTTTCGGCCTGGTGCGCGGGGTCGGGAGCGGTCATCGGGGAGAAACCGTTTCGCAATGAGGGTCCGCTTCTCTTGAGTCGGACGCACTGACGGGGCAACTGCGGGAGCCGTCTGAGATGCGCGGATTGACCACGCTCGCACCGGAACCTACCTTCGTCAACATGGACCCGTAAGCGGTCCGCTTTCCTATCCCGACGTCCCGGCATGCGCCGGCTTGTGTCCCCCGGCCCACGGGCCGGTTCTTCACCACTAGCTCGACTTGACTTGAGTTTGGGGCCTGCTCATGGACGTCTCGTTCCTTGGTGGACCGCACCCACAGCGGGGTGTGGGCATCGTCGCTCCCTTCGACTTCGCCCTCGATCGGGAGCTGTGGCGCTGGGTACCGGACGAGGTCTCTCTGCATCTGACCCGCACCCCTTTTGTGCCCGTCGAGGTCAGCCTCGACCTCGCGCGACTGGTCAGTGAGCATGAGACGCTCGGAGAGGCGGTGCGCGCGCTGAACGCCGTGCATCCCGAGGTCGTCGCGTACGCCTGCACGTCGGGCAGTTTCGTCGGCGGTATCGCGGGCGAGCGGGCGATGTGCGAGGCGATGACGCGGGCCGGGGAGGTGCAGTCGCTGACCACGTCCGGTGCCCTGCTGGAAGCCCTCCAGGAGCTGGGCGCCCGCCGGATCGCCCTGGTCACGCCCTACACCGTGTCCGTGACCCAGGCTCTGGAGGAGTACCTCGCCGAGGCCGGTATCGAGATCATCGGCACCTCCTCTCTCGGCCTGACCCGGCACATCTGGAAGGTTCCCTACCGCGACGTCGTCGGCATGGCCCGCGAGGCGGTGCGCGGGGCCGCGGACGCGCTGTTCATCAGCTGCACCAACCTCCCCACGTACGACGTGATCCCGCAGCTGGAGGCCGAGCTGCGGATTCCCGTCATCTCGGCCAACCAGGTGACGATGTGGGCCGCACTGCGTCACCTGGGTACGCGAGCGGTGGGGCCCTATCAGGCGCTGATCGACCAATCGGCGCGCCAGCGTCCGGTGACGCCGGAAGCACTGCCGGAGTCACTGCCGGGCGCAATGCCGGGCGCAATGCCGGGCGCAATGCCGGGATCAGTGCCTGAAACGCAGGGGCCCGCACTGCCGGAAGAACAGGAAGGTTGGGCATGACGGCACTCGGATTCCTCTACCCGGGCTACTCGGCCGAGGACGACTACCCGCGCATCGAGCTGCTCCTGGGCAGCGACATCCGCCTCACGCTCGTCCACACGGACATCGGCGAGGACGCCCACCGCGAGGACGCGCTGCTGGAGATGGGCTCGGCGGCCCGGCTCGCGGCCGGCGTCGAGGAGCTGCGGCTGTCCGGCGCGGAGGCGGTGGTGTGGGCGTGCACGTCCGGCAGCTTCGTGTACGGCTGGGAGGGCGCCCATGAGCAGGTCCGCGCCCTCGCCCGCACGGCCGGCCTGCCCGCCTCCTCCACGTCCTTCGCCTTCGTCCACGCGATCCGTGAGCTGGGGGCGCGACGGGTCGCGATCGCGGCGACGTATCCGGAGGATGTGGCCGCGATGTTCTCCGCGTTCCTCAAGGACGCGGGGATCGAGGTGGTCTCCGTCCGTGGCAGCGGCATCATCACGGCGGCGGAGGTCGGAACGTGGGGCGCCGACGAGGTCCTCACCATGGCCCGCTCGGGCGACCACCCGGACGCGGACGCCGTCCTCCTCCCGGACACCGCCCTGCACACGGCCTCCCACCTCCCCGCTCTGGAGAAGACCCTGGCCAAGCCGGCCCTCACCGCGAACCAGGTCACGGTGTGGGAGGCCCTGCGATTGGCTGACCGCCGGGTGAACGCGCCGGAGCTGGGGATGCTGTTCACAAGGGAGCCAATTGTGCAGGTGTGACCCTAGGAGTGGTGGATGACCGAGCTCACCGAGCTGACCGCGCTGCAACTCGTCGACGGATACCGCAAGGGCGAATTCAGTCCCGTGGACGTGGTGCGAGCCGCGCTCCAACGGGCCGAGGAGATCCAGCCCTCCGTGAACGCCTTCGTACGCCTCACCGGTGACGAGGCGCTCGCGCGGGCGCGGGAGTCGGCAGAGCGCTGGCGGCGCGGTGAGCCGGCCGGTCTGGTGGACGGGGTGCCGGTCACGGTGAAGGACATCCTCCTCATGCGCGGCGGGCCGAGCCTGAAGGGCTCCAACACCGTGCGTGTGGAGGGGCGTTGGGACGAGGACGCGCCCTCCGTGGCCCGGCTGCGCGAGCACGGCGCCGTCTTCCTGGGCAAGACGACGACGCCGGAGTTCGGGTGGAAGGGCGTCACGGACTCACCACAGTCCGGGGTGACGCGGAATCCGTACGACGTGTCGCGTACGTCGGGCGGTTCGAGCGGCGGGAGTGCGGCGGCCGTGGCCATGGGCGCGGGCCCGCTGTCCCTCGGTACGGACGGCGGCGGCAGCGTCCGTATCCCCGCCGCGTTCTGCGGGATCTTCGCACTGAAGCCGACGTACGGGCGGGTGCCGCTGTATCCGGCGAGCGCGTTCGGGACGCTCGCGCATGTCGGGCCGATGACGCGGGACGCCGCCGACGCGGCCCTCATGCTGGATGTGATCAGCGGTACGGACGCCCGCGACTGGTCCGCGCTCGAGCCGCCGGCCGGGCGGTTCACGGACGCGCTGGACGGCGGCGTACGGGGACTGCGGGTCGCGTACTCGCCCTCCCTGGGTGGACAGGTTCCCGTACGCCCCGGTGTCGCGGCGGCCGTGCGGCGGGGCGTGGAGGGTCTTGCCTCCCTCGGCGCGTACGTCGAGGAGGCCGACCCCGATTTCACCGAGCCCGTGGAGGCTTTCCACACCCTGTGGTTCAGCGGGGCCGCCCGGGTGACGCAGAATCTCGGTCCGCACCAGCGGGAGCTGCTGGATCCCGGGCTGCGGGAGATCTGCGACCAGGGCGCCCGCTACAGCGCGCTCGACTATCTGGCCGCGGTGGACGTACGGATGGACCTGGGCCGGAGGATGGGCCTCTTCCACGAGTCGTACGACCTGCTGGTCACGCCGACGCTGCCGATCACCGCGTTCGAGGCGGGCATGGAGGTGCCGAAAGGCTCGGGGCACCGGCGCTGGACGGGCTGGACCCCGTTCACGTACCCCTTCAACATGTCGCAGCAGCCCGCCGCCAGCGTGCCCGTCGGCGTTGACGGGGACGGGCTTCCGGTGGGTCTGCAGATCGTGGCCGCCCGCCATCGGGACGACCTGGTGCTGCGCGCGGCGCACACGCTGTACGAGGCGGGGGTCGCCCATGTGGCTCCCCCGCCGCGCCGCCCCGCTTAGGGCTGGGGCACTTACGCCCGGCGGAAGCTGAGCGTCTCCCCCAGCGCACCCGCACGCCACAGGTCGTTGCAGGCCTCAGCCATGGCATCCAGGCCCTCGACGACCTGGCCCCAGACGATGCCGGGCACCCAGCCGACGTCGGCGTTGATCAGCAGGTTGTTGCGTTCGTAGAAGAGGGCCAGGTCGATCACCGGAGTGCCGGCCCGGACGCCGGAGGCCCCACCGTAGCCGTACGACTGTGTGCCCAGCTGGGTGCCGGAGAAGGAGAAGTAACACAGGTCGCCGGGGATGGGGGTGACGGTGGGGTTTTCGAGCGGGGGTTCGGTGGGGGCGAAGGCGGGGAGCAGGGTGTAGATCTCGTTGCGGGCGTACTTCGCGTGGTAGACGTCGCTGCCGAGCGGGAGCGCGTTCCACACCGCCTCGCAGGTGATGGGGGCGCGGTCGTCGAGGAGCTTTGCGGTGCAGTGGACTCCGCGCTTGGTCAGGGAGACGTCGATGTAACGGTCGGCCATGGTCACACCCGTACCCCGGTGTGGACCTGAATCCACGGGCAGGCCGTGTGCAACGAGTGCCGCGTGTGGGTCAACGCGCGCCCACGACGGGGTCACGACTGGGCCACCACACACAACCAATGCCCATATACGGGGCATTGGGGGATGAGTGGACTCAGTGACCGGGAAGGACTGGCATGACTTCCGTTGGTTCGGGTAGCCGCGCGCCCATGGCTCGACCACACGCAAACCGATCAGGAACCGACAACGGATCCCACAGAGGTCTCAGCCGCCGCTCACTGCTCACCGGAGCGGTGGCGCTGGGCGCTGCGGGAAGTCTCGGGGTGGCCGGCTGCAGCCGCGTCCCCGACGAAGGGAAGGTGCTCGGAGGCAGCCTGCTGGACACCCTGAAGGGTCAGGGTTCGGTGAAAATCGGCATCGCCAGCGAGCCGCCGTTCGGTTATGTGGGAGACGACGGACAGGCCACCGGAGAAGCGCCCGCTATTGCCAAGGTTATCTTCGAGCGGCTCGGCATCGGCGAGATCAAGCCAGTGCCGGTGGACTTCGGCGCCCTCATTCCCGGACTGAAGGCACGACAGTTCGATGTGGTGTCCGCCGGGATGTACATCAATCCCCCCCGATGCGAGCAGGTGCTCTTCTCCGACCCGGACTATCTGATGCTGGACGCCTTCATCGTCAAGAAGGGCAATCCGCACGGCATCAAGAGATATGAGGACATCAAGGCGAAGGGTCTCAAGCTCGCCTCGGGCAAGGCCTACGCCCAGATCGACTCCGCCAAGGCCGCGGGCATCGGCAACATTCTGATCCTGCCGGACCAGGTCGCCGGCCTCGACGCGGTGGCCCAGGGGCGGGTCGACGCCTTCGCCGGTACCCGCATCACGGTCAGCGACGCGGTGAAGGGATCCAACCGGGCCGACGCGACCGAGCCCTTCCAGCCCGAAATTGACGGAAAGCCCGTCTATGGCGCGGGCGGATTCGCCTTCCGGCTGTCCGAGCAGAACTTCCGTGACGCGTTCAACGAGGAACTGCTCAAGCTCAAGGAGAACAACTACAAGGAGCTTCTCGAGATCGTCAGCCCCTTCGGTTTCGGTATGGCCGAGATGACCGACCTCACCGCGAAGGAGCTGTGCGCCGGATGATGAGCTCGGAGTTCTTCACCACATGGTTCCTGCCGGGTGTCTGGATCACCATCCAGGTGACGGTGTACGCGGCTGCTCTCGGCGCGGTGATCGCGTTCGGGATCGGTCTTGCACGCGATTCACAGTTCTGGATCGTGCGTTTTCTCGCCGGGGTCTATTTCGAGATCTTCCGTGGGATGTCGGCCCTGGTGCTGATGTTCTGGATGTTCTTCGCTCTGCCCTTCTTCGGCTGGCAGCTGGTGCCCATGTGGGCCGGCGTCAGTGCGCTCGGCCTCACCTACGGCGCCTACGGTTCCGAGGTCGTCCGCGGTTCCCTGGCCGCCGTCTCCCCGGCGCAGAAGGAGGCGGGCATCGCGCTCAACTTCACCCGCTGGCAGCGGCTGCGGCTGATCGAGATGCCGCAGGCCTGGCCCGAGATGGTGCCGCCGTTCAACAACCTGCTGATCGAGCTGCTGAAGGGCACCGCCCTGGTCTCCGTCATCACGGTGGCCGACATGACCTTCGCCGGCAATCTGCTCCGGCTGGGCACCAATGAGACGACCCCGATCTACACGCTGCTGCTGGTCCTGTACTTCGTACTCGCCTTCCTCATCACCCGCGGTATGCGGCTGGTGGAGCGCAAGGCGAAGGCAGGGATCGGGCAGCAGCCGGAGAAGCGGGGCGGGATCACCGCGAAGCTCAGCGCCCGCGGCGAGACCCTGCAGGCCGGTTCGGGTTCCGCGGGAGGTATGGGATGAACTGGGACTGGCAAGTCGTGGACGACTTCATGCCGCGGTTCTGGGACGGCGTGCTGGTCACGCTGCAGGCCCTGGCCATCGGCACCCTGATCGCCTTCGCCCTGGGCCTCGTGTGGGCGATGGCGCAGCGCTCCACGCTGATGTGGGTGCGCTGGCCGGTCATCGCGGTCACGGAGTTCATCCGCAACACTCCGCTGCTGGTGCAGCTGTTCTTCCTGTTCTACGTGGTGCCCAACTTCGGCCCCTCCATGTCGCCGCTCACCACCGGCATCGTCGGCCTCGGGCTGCACTACTCCACGTACACCGCTGAGGTCTACCGCGCCGGTATCGACGGCGTACCCGTCGGCCAGTGGGAGGCGGCCACGGCGCTGAGCCTGTCCAAGGGCCGTACGTGGCGCGCGGTGATCCTTCCGCAGGCGATCCGCCGCGTCGTCCCGCCGCTGGGCAACTACGTCGTCGCCATGCTCAAGGACTCCCCGATGATCGCGACCATCGGCGCCTTCGACATGCTCGGCGAGGCCCAGGCCTTCAGCAACGAGACCTTCACCACGGAGGCTCTCACCGTCGTGGGTGTGGCGTTCATCGTCATCGCCTACCCCGCTTCCCTCTTGATCCGAGCCCTGGAGCGACGCCTTGTCCGCTGACACCCCTTTGCAGAAAGAGCCCGAGAGCAGTGAGAACCCGCCGGTGGACGGCAGCGAGCTGATCCGCTTCGACAAGGTCACCAAGCGCTTCGGCAGCAACGTCGTGCTCGACAACCTTGACTTCTCGGTGGACTCCGGCAAGCACGTCACACTGATCGGCCCGTCCGGCTCCGGCAAGACGACGATCCTGCGCCTGCTGATGACCCTGGCCAAGCCCGACGAGGGCACGATCAAGGTCAACGGCGACTACCTCACCCACGAGGAGAAGAACGGCAAGCTCGTCCCTGCGGGCGAGAAGCACATCCGCGAGGTCCGCAAGAACATCGGGATGGTCTTCCAGCAGTTCAACCTCTTCCCGAACATGAAGGTGCTGCGCAACCTCACCGAGGCGCCGGTCACCGTGCTCGGCATGTCCAAGGAGGCGGCCGAGGAACGGGCCCGCGATCTCCTCGAACTGGTCGGGCTGACCGAGCACATCGACAAGTACCCGACCCAGCTCTCCGGCGGCCAGCAGCAGCGCGTCGCGATCGCGCGGGCCCTGGCGATGCGGCCGAAGGTGCTGCTCCTGGACGAGGTCACCTCGGCCCTCGACCCCGAGCTGGTCGCGGGCGTCCTGGACGTGCTGCGGGACATCGCCCGCACCACCGACATCACGATGCTCTGCGTGACCCACGAGATGAACTTCGCCCGGGACATCTCGGACGCGGTGCTGATGTTCGACTCGGGCCGCGTCCTGGAGTCCGGCCCGCCGGAGAAGATCTTCGGCGACCCGGAGCACGAGCGGACGCGGGAGTTTCTGAGCGCGGTCCTGTAAGCGAAACCGATGAAGTCCGGTGCAGCCCCGCGCCCCTTCAGGGGCGCGGGGCTGTGACATATGCGGATCCGCCGCGCGGGCGCGACCTTCCGGTGATGACGAGACGTGACAACGGCGATATCCGAGGTCGGGCCCCCGTGACTTGACTGCGGCATATGCCAGAGTGATGCGTTCCTGCTGAGAGCACCGGAACGCGCCACCCTTCTCGTCAACAGCCGCTCCCTATCAGCCCTTTGGCGGCTATCGTGGAAGCAGCTCTCCACCCGAGAACGGCCAAGCAGCGCAGGGGGAAACCGTGGCGCTCAAGCACGAGCCGACCGCGCCGTACCACTCGGCCCAGGACGCTCTGCGCGTACTGGAGACCGTGGCACGGCAGACCGGCGGTATCACCGACACCGAGCTCGCCCGCACGACCGGCCTCGGCAAGGAGCGACTGACCACGCTCCTGCGGATGCTGCGCCGCGAGGGATACGTCGAGCAGATCACCGACGGTGCGTACGTCACCGGTGCCGCCCTGGGCAGGCTGTCCTCGGCGCACGGCCGCGACCAGGCGCTGCGCGAGCAGGTCCAGCGCAACCTCGACCGGCTGCGCGACTCGGTGGGCGCCGCCGTCTACATCAGCCGTTACGTCGACGGCGAGGTCCATGTCACCCAGTGCGCCGACAGCCCGAGCACACCCGCGGTGAACGAGTGGGTGGACTTCCGGCGCTCCGCCCACGCCAGCGCGATCGGCAAGAGCCTGCTCGGCCAGCTCGATGTGAACGCGCGCCGCGACCACCTGGCCCGCCACAAGATGGCCCGCCTCACCTCGCGCACCATCACCAGCGAGCGGGTCCTGCTGTCCCGGCTCGACGCCCAGGCGGCCACCGTGCCGGTCCTCGACCTCCAGGAGTACGCGGTCGGCACGGTGTGCGCGGCGGTCCCCATCACGGCCGGCTCCGCCGTGGGCTGCCTGGCCTTGTCCCTCCCGGTCGCGCACGCGCACCGGCTGCGGGCGGCGGCGGACACACTGAACCGGGGCGCGGCACCCGTACTGCTGTCCCTCGCGATCTGAGCCCCCCGGGGCCGCTCAGACGGTGGTCACAAGCACCCCCGCAGACCAGGTACTATTTTCTCCGTCGCCGACCGCAGCAAGCGGGAGGCGGGAGTCATGCGCCGCTAGCTCAGTTGGTTAGAGCAGCTGACTCTTAATCAGCGGGTCCGGGGTTCGAGTCCCTGGCGGCGCACAGTGCGAAGGCCCTCCACATGAGTGGGGGGCCTTCGGTCATGTCTGACGGTCATGTCCGACCCTCATGCCGGGAGGCCGCCGGGATGCTCAGAACGTGACGTCCGAGCAGGCGTAGAACGCGTTGCCCGTGTCGGCGATCGTCCACACCGCGAGGATCACGTGGTGCCCGCTCTTGCCAGACGGCAGGGTGCCGCTGTGGGAGAGCGTCGCCGGCGGCTGACCGCTGTAGGGGACGGTCAGGAACGGGGTGGTGTCCAGAGCGGCCCGGGTGAGCGGGGCGTTCTGGTTCCACCCGTTCCTGGTGACGTAGTACCGGAAGTCGGTCGTCGAGTGCCGCGCGGTGAACTGCCAGCGGAAGGTATGGCTCTGCCCGCCGGTGACCTTGGTCGTCGGCCAGGCTCCGCCGGACGGGGTCCTCGGCTGGTCGAGCGCGCCGAAGTTCCCATGGCCCGCGGAACAGATCCGCCCGTCCGCGGGTCCGGCCGACGGGAAGCCCTTGGGGCCCTCGACGCTCTGGGGCTCCCACTGGATGGCACCGCAGTTGGTCACGGTGCCGTTCGCGCAGAGTTTCTGCCGGCTGATGGGGAGGTCGGTGTAGCCGTGACCGCTCGCGCCGCCGGTGGAGAGCACGAACGCTCCCGTGGTGGCGAGGCCGACCACGACCGCGGACCACTTGGTCCTCTTCTCGATCTTCTTGCCGATGCTTTTGCGCATGCTGCCGCTCCTGGAGAACGTGGGGGATTTCCGTGAGCTGTGCGTGCGCATCGCGATGCGTGGAGCGATGATTCAGGTCTAGACCAAGTTCAGATTATTGCGACCCCTTGAACATGTCCATACCAATCACGGAAACGTCCATACCAATCGTCGAAACGATCCGATGGCACCGGTCCCGCGACTTCTCCACCAGCTCCCCGTTCGGGTCATCGTTCGTCGCGACCCAGTTCCGCGCCTGCTCCTCACTCCGCCCGCCCGCCAACTGCCGCTCCACCAGCCGGGTCTGGCGGACATCGCCGGGCGCCTCCACATACCAGCACTCCCGCATGAGCCCGTACGCCTCGCGCCAGCCCGGCAGATCGCAGGCCAGGTAGTTCCCCTCAGTGACGATCAGCCGGGCGGCGGGCGGCACCACGTGGCGTGCGGCGATGGGCTCGTCGATGGTGCGGTCGTAGTCCGGTACGTAGATGTCGGCGCCGGTGTCCTCCAGTACCCGGCGCAGCAGCGCGACGTATCCCCGCACGTCGAAGCTGGGTTCCGAGCCCTTGCGAGAGGTCAGGCCGAGCCGTTCCAACTGGCGGTTGGAGAGGTGGAATCCGTCGAGGGGAAGATAGGCGGCCCGCTCGCCCAGGTGCGCGACCAGGGCGCGGGCGAGGGTGGACTTCCCGGCGCCGGGCGGGCCCGCGAGGCCCAGTACGGCGCGCGGCAGGCCGGCGGTCAGGTGCCAGGCGTCGGCGGCGAGGCCGGCGAGTGCGGGGCGGTCAGCGATCTCCATGCCCTGTATGGAACGTCACCGCCCGGCCTTTCACCAGAGCGTGCCGGTCGTACATCCGAGCCCTGAGCAGGTCCGGCGAAGTCCGATGCGGTTCGGCAGCGCCCCAAAGGGGCGCGGGGCTGTATCGATATGCGGCTCCGCCGCGCGGGCGCGACCAGCCACGACGGACCCACAGATGACGCACCGGACTTCCAGCGGAGCGCTCAGTCACTTCCAGCGGAGCGCTCAGTCGCGATCCTGGGCCTCCAGCGCCGCGAGCCGCCGCCGTTGTATCACCGCGGCGACTTCAGGCGCGTACTCGGTCCGGACCGGCTGTACGGAGAACACCTGGAGGCCGGCCGCCGCCGCGTCCGTCGCCACGGAGCGGGTCAGCTTCTCCCTGATGGCCTCGGTGTCGGCCGGGAGCCGGGCGAGTGCCGCCTCCACGCACTCGCGCAGGTACCGCTCGTGGTCCTCGACGCCCAGCGCGGCGCGGGCGGTGTCCTTGACCCGCCAGATCACCAACACGACGACGTGCAGTGCGAGTCCGTTGGTGTCGACGGCGGGCATCGGCTCGCTGCGCCAGTGCCGCAGGCGTACGTCGATCCGGTGCCGCAGCAGCAGCGGGCTCACCCACATCAGCCCGGTACGCCGGACAGTGCCGCGGTAGCGCCCGAAGAGCCCGAGCACCCAGGCGCACCCGGTCCGCCCGCGGGCCAGCCCGCCGAACCCGAAGAGCCCGACCGCCCCGGACGCGGCGAGCGCCGCCCACTGGGGAGCACCGAGTCCGGCACCCGCGTGTGCGGGCAGCCCCGTCAACTCCCGGGCGAGGGACGGCAGTACACCGGCCCACCAGGCCGCCACCAGGCACCCGGCGACCCCGCCGCCCCCGGCCAGCACGCCCACCGCGCCCGGAAGCACCCGCGCCGGCCACTCCACCAGCCCGGGATCGACGACCGGCGAGGGCACCGGCTCGCGTCGCGCCACCCGCGGCTGCTCCCCCGTCCCCCGACGCGGACCAGCCTGTCCGGCCGGCCCGCCCTGACCGGCCTCAACGGGCCGGAACAGCAGGTGTACGGGGATCTCGGTGGTCGCCTCGTTGTGGATCAGTCGCGGCACCCGGGGCCCTTCGGGCCCCTGCTCCGACTCCGAAGTCGTCGTACTCATCGGGCGCCCCCTTCAGATGGAGATGTCCGCGCCTGCGCACATTCGTCAGTTTCTCAACCGTCGCCCGGTGCCGCATGCTGACGGTCCGAACGATGGACGGGCCTGGGGGACTCCTGATGGATCTCCGCGGCGTCGCGACGCATGCCACGGACATCGATCAGGAGCCCCCAGCAGCCGGGGCCCCTCCCGGGCCCACCCGCTACTCTCTCGCCATGGCGCGTGACCTGCAGGAGCGGATCAAGAAGCTCATCATCGACCGTCGGCTGCCCTCGGGGGCCTCGCTGCCGACCGAGCCCGAGCTGATGGAGCTTCTCGGCGCCAGCCGGAACTCCGTGCGCGAGGCGCTGAAGGCCCTCCAGGCGATGGGCATCGTCGAGATCCGGCACGGCTTCGGGACGTATGTGGGCCCGATGTCGATGGCGCCGATGATCGAAGGACTCGCCTTCCGCACGGTCGCCGGGCACTACCGCGGGGAAGACTCCCTGGTCCAGCTGCTCGAACTGCGCGAGGCCCTGGAGACCGGGCTCATCTCGCGGCTCGCGGGCCGTATCCCGGAGGCGGACCTCATTGAACTGGACGCCCTCGTCGACCGTATGGAGAGTCAGGCCGCCGAAGGGACAGGCCTCGCGGAGACCGACCGGGCCTTTCACGCCACGCTGTACCGGGGCCTGGGCAACCTTCTGCTGGGCGAGGTCCTTGAGGCGTTCTGGGACGCCTTCCACCGCGTACGCACGGATCTCGTGGAACCGCCGCAGGATCCGAAGATCACGTGTCGGCAGCATCGGGAGATCCTCGACGCGGTCCGCACGGGTGATGCGCGACGGGCGGAGGACGCAATAAGAGAACACTTTGGTCACATTCGAGCACGGCTGACCGCTACCGCACCGCATGAGACCATCAGTCCTCCTAATTAGCGCGAATGACCGGTAAACACCGCGTTTCGCGTCTTGCGATCATGATGATCGTCGTAGAACCCTGAACCCTGGGCCACAAGAGGCTGCGGTTACCTGGCAGTTGGGGGCCGGGGAAGCGGTTGCACTGGAAGCGGGGAGGAGGGGCCCCGTTCAGAGCCCGATGTCGAGGGGGGCATCATGCAACCGGAGGCCCACCGTTCCATGTCTATAGGGTGTGGATGGTGTGGTGACGGGGGCCTGTTATTGATACGCCTGTGAAAGTCGAGGGGGACCTCAGCAGGCGAACGGAACAAGGAGCACGCGATGCACTGCGTGTGGGGGGATGACTCATGACGTCGACGCCTACCGGCGGCCGGCAGAACTCTGACCCGTCTCAGACGACCCAGCTCAGGGTGCCGTCACAGACGACGACGGGCAGTTTCCGCAGAATCAAGAAGACGCTGCCGAGATACGACTACGAGCACTACAGCAGGCTCGCGGGTCCTCTCACCCAGCCCGATCCGCACAAGCCGTACAAGGTCAAGTACCGCTCGCTGATCTCGCAGGAGCCGCACCGCATCCGGGTCGCCCTGATGCTGATTGCCGCCCCAGTGCTGTCGCTGGTCCTGCTCGCCTGGCTGCTGCAGCCCACACACTGGACCGAACGCGACTACCCGGCCTACGACTTCCTGCCCGCGCTCGACGTCGTCATGCTCGTCTCGATCGGTCTGATCGAGTTCTTCCGCTGTATGAACGTGCTGTCCAACGCGCACGCCACGCTGGTCGCCCGCGACCCGATCCCGGTGGTGCCCGAGACCGGCACCAGAGTGGCCTTCCTCACCTCCTTCGTGCCCGGCAAGGAGCCGCTGGAGATGGTGACGAAGACGCTCGAGGCCGCGGTGAAGATACGTCACCGAGGCCTCATGCACGTCTGGTTGCTGGACGAGGGCGACGACCCCGAGGTCAAGGAAGTCTGCGCGCGCCTCGGTGTGCACCACTTCTCCCGCAAGGGCGTCGCGAAGTGGAACAAGAAGAAGGGCCCGCACCGCGCCAAGACCAAGCACGGCAACTACAACGCCTGGCTGGACGCGCACGGCGACGACTACGACTTCTTCGCCTCGGTCGACACCGACCACGTGCCGCTGCCCAACTACCTGGAGCGGATGCTCGGTTTCTTCCGCGACCCGGACGTCGGCTTCGTCATCGGCCCGCAGGTGTACGGCAACTACGACAACCCCATCACCAAGTCCGCCGAATCGCAGCAGTTCCTGTTCCACGCGCTGATCCAGCGCGCGGGCAACAGGTACGGCTCCCCGATGTTCGTCGGCACGTCAAACGCCGTACGCATCAAGGCGCTCAAGCAGATCGGCGGTCTGTACGACTCGATCACCGAGGACATGGCGACGGGCTTCGAGATCCACCGTCACAAGAACCCGGCGACGGGCAAGAAGTGGCGCTCGGTCTACACCCCCGACGTGCTCGCGGTCGGTGAGGGCCCCAACGCCTGGACGGACTTCTTCACCCAGCAGATGCGCTGGTCGCGAGGGACGTACGAGACGATCCTCAAGCAGTACTGGAAGGGCTGGTACTCGCTTCCGCCGAGCAAGCTCTTCAACTACACGATGATGATCATCTTCTACCCGATGTCGGCCCTCAACTGGATCCTGGCTGCGCTGAGTTGTGCGCTGTTCCTGGGCCTGGGCGCCTCGGGTGTGAACATCGACCCGGCGATCTGGCTGATGCTGTACGGCAACGCCTCGGCGCTGCAGATCGGCCTGTACGTCTGGAACCGCCGCCACAACATCTCTCCGCACGAGCCGGAGGGCTCCGGCGGTGTGGCAGGCATGATCATGTCCGCGCTGTCGGCGCCGCTCTACGCGAAGGCGCTGATCGACTCGATGCTGCGCCGCAAGAGCAAGTTCGTGGTGACCCCCAAGGGTGATTCGGCGAGCCCGGACACCTGGTTCGGGACCTTCCGTTACCACTGGTACTTCATCTTGATCTTCGGCGGTTCGATCAGTGCCGGCTTCTACTACGGCAACGCGCACCCCGCAATGATCATCTGGGCGTCGTTCGCGCTTCTGATCACCGCCTCGCCGATGTTCGCCTGGCGCTATCAGATGCGGCAGGACGCGAAGAAGCCGCCGACAGCGCCGCCGGAGCCGCAGGGCACGGTGACGACACCACAGCCTCTGCCCACCCATCAGCACGCCCCGCACGCACAGCACAAACCGAGCTGGGCGGCGGACGGGGGCAGTGACCAGACCGTGCAAATCGCTCTTGGGGGACGCAAGAAATGAAAGACCGCTCCAGCCGCCACCGCCGCGCCCGGCGCATCGCGATAGGCGCGGCGGTGGTGGTGGCGCTGGCGGGGATGAACGGGCCGGCGCTCTACCGCTTCGGCTCGGCCAAGTATCACGACTACAAGATCAACCAGCCGGAGTACAAGGCCGCGAACGGCAAGTGGGAGATCGTCGAGTTCCCGGAGGAGTACCGGCAGAACACCATCCACGCCGCCCTGCTCCGTACGGGCAAGGTCCTCCTGATCGCGGGCTCGGGGAACAACCAGGACAACTTCGACGCGAAGAAGTTCGACACCCGTATCTGGGACCCGGTCAAGAAGACGATCAAGAAGATCGACACGCCCAAGGACTTGTTCTGCACGGGCCACACCCAGCTCGCCAACGGCAATCTGCTGATCGCGGGCGGCACCAAGCGGTACGAGAAACTCAAGGGTGACGTCACCAAGGCCGGCGGCCTGATGATCGTCCACAACGAGAACCCGGACAAGCCGATCACCATCCCCGCGGGCACCAAGTTCAAGGGCAAGGAGAACGGCAAGACCTTCGTGTCGAAGGACCCGGTCGTCGTCGAACGCGCGAAGAAGACGTTCGACAAGGAGACCGGCAAGTTCACGGGCAACGAGCCGGGCCTCGGCCGTATCTACGTCGAGGCGCAGAAGCGTGGCGCCAAGTACGAGACCGGCACGGAGGACAACTACACGATCCAGGGCCTGAAGGGCGCCGACGCGCGTAACACGTACGGCATCGCGCAGAAGCTGGCCCTCGACAAGAAGGACTTCCAGGGCATCAAGGACGCCTTCGAGTTCGACCCGGTGGCCGAGAAGTACATCAAGGTCGACCCGATGAAGGAAGCCCGCTGGTACCCGACGCTCACCACGCTGTCGGACGGCAAGATCCTCAGCCTCTCCGGCCTGGACGAGATCGGCCAGCTGGTGCCGGGCAAGAACGAGGTCTACGACCCGAAGACCAAGGAGTGGACGTACACCGCGAAGGAGCGCCAGTTCCCGACGTACCCGGCGATCTCCCTGATGCAGAACGGCAAGCTGTTCTACTCGGGCGCGAACGCCGGCTACGGCCCGGACGACATCGGCCGTGACCCGGGCATCTGGGACCTGAAGACGAACAAGTTCGACAAGCTCTCCGGCATGTCCGACCCCAAGCTCCTGGAGACCGCGGGCACGGTGCTGCTGCCGCCCGCGCAGGACGAGAAGTACATGGTGATCGGTGGCGGCGGCGTCGGCGAGTCCAAGCAGTCCAGCAAGAAGACCCGCATCATCGACCTGCTGGCGGACGACCCGAAGTTCGTGGACGGGCCCGAGTTGGACAAGGGCACCCGCTACCCGCAGTACTCGATCCTGCCCGACGACAGCGTGCTGGTGACCGGCGGCTCCGAGGACTACCGCGGGCGCGGCGACTCCAACATCCTCGAGGCCCGGCTCTACGACGCGAAGAGCAACGACATGAAGCGGGTCGCCGACCCGCTCGTGGGCCGCAACTACCACTCGGGCTCGATCCTGCTGCCCGACGGCCGAGTGATGGTCTTCGGCTCGGACTCGCTCTACTCGGACAAGGCAAACACCAAGCCGGGCAAGTTCGAGCAGCGCATCGAGATCTACACGCCGCCGTACCTCTACGGCGACGCGCAGCCCACGCTCTCCGACGGCCCGGAGACCATCAAGCGCGGCGAGTCGGCGACCTTCAAGTCCGAGCACTCCTCGTCCATCAAGACGGCCCGCCTGATCCGGCCGAGCGCCTCGACGCACGTCACCGACATCGACCAGCGGTCCATCGCCCTGGACGTGGAGAAGACGGACGGCGGCATCGAGGTCACCGTCCCGAAGAACCGCAACCTCGTCCAGTCGGGCTGGTACATGCTGTTCGTGACGGACGACCAGGGCACGCCGAGCAAGGCTCAGTGGGTCAAGGTTCCCTGATGCGTTGAGAGTCGGACGTATCGAGAGTTACGTGACTGGGGGCGCCCTCCGCCAAGGAGGGCGCCCCCAGTCACGTACTGCCTGCTGCTACTGCTGGCTGGCCTTCGCCAGCTCCAGCGCGTACTCCGGCCACCACTCGCCCGCCTTCGGGCCCCCCCTGCAGGTGCCGTCGGACTCGCCGGGGCGCTTGACCCACAGGTAGGCGTCGACGAGGTCGTCGCCGGTCTTCGTCGTGGGCTCTTCGCCGAGCGCGCGGCCCGGCGGGTTGCACCAGGGGTCCTCGCCTTCGGTGTACGGGCCGTTGCCGTTGCGGCTGGTGTCGATCACGAAGGGCTTGTTGCCGATCTTCGCCGACAGTTCCTTGCCGTACTGCGTGCTGTCCTCGGTGGTGTAGAAGTTCGACACGTTCACCGAGAAGCCGTCGGCCTGGTCGATGCCCGCCCGCTTGAGCGGATCGTAGAGATCGCTCGGGTTGCTGCCCGCGTTGCCCGCGTCCAGGTAGACCTTCGTGTTCTCCAGGGACGAGAGCTTCTCGACGGCGCCCTTGAGCAGGTCGAGGCGCTCCTGGTGGAACTCCTCCGCCGTGCAGCCGTCCACCACGTGCAGCAGCGCGTCCGGCTCCAGGATCACCGTGGCGTTCCGGTCGCCGATGCCGCCGGCGACCTGGTCGATGAACTCCCGGTAGGCATTGCCGTCCGCGGCGCCGCCCTGCGAGAACTGGCCGCAGTCGCGGTGCGGAATGTTGTATACGACGAGCAGCGCGTCCCGGTCGGCCTTCTCGGCCGCCTCGGTGAAGCCACGCGCCTCGTCCTCCGCGCTCTCCGGAGTGACCCACTCGCCGGTCGGCTGCGCGGCGATCTTCTGGATCAGCTCGGCTTCCTTCTTCTTCCCCTCCTCCGTGAACGTGCTCACCTGTTCGGCCGCGTTCCCGTCAGGGTTGACCCAGTACGGGGCGTTGCCCTTGGGCTGCTGGCTGACCTCACCGGCCGGCTCGTCCGCCTCGTTGCCATCGTCCCCGGAGGAGAAACACCCCGCGAGCAGCAGCACCGCTCCGGCCACCGCCACGGACGCTCTGGCTCCGGCCCCCCTGCGCTCGTACATCCAACTCCCCCCATGGGTGCACTGTTCGAAGTACCAATCCTGACATACGTGTCTGTGCGGGACCGCGGGCGGCCGACCCTTGTCGGACAGCTGTTACAGCGGCTCCGACCGGCTTCCACCGGCCCGCAAAGGCGCCGTAACTTCTCTAGGCCTAAACGCTCATTCGTTCTAGAGTCGTTCCGGACTTCGACATCGACGCATCGACGCATCGACGCTCCGAGGCCTCCCGCGCCGACGCCGGGTTACTCCCGCAGCCCGTGCGCGCGTGGTCGAGGACCAGTCCGGCCGGCGGCTCAGGGGGAGCGGCCGTCGGCCGGGCTAGGTGTGTTCCTCGGTGAGGTATCTGGTGAGGTACGCCGACACCACCACGTTCGCCGTGTAGGTGCGGCTGTCCGGGTCGAAGCTGCCGCCGCAGGTGATCAGCCGCAGCTCGGCGCGCCCCGACTGCCGTACCCCGTACGCCTGTTGGGCATCGAAGCGGTCGCGCGCGAGGACCTGTACGTCGTCCACGGTGAACTCGGCGACCGAGCCGTCGTCGCGGAGCACCCGGGCCTTGTCGCCCGGCCGCAGCTCGCTGAGGCGGCGGAAGACCGCGGGCCCGGACTCGGTGTCGACATGCCCGGCGAGCAGCGCGGCTCCTTCGGCGCCGGGGCGCACACCGGCCCCGTACCATCCCACGGCCCCCGCCCGGGCATAGGGCGGCGCTTCGATCGCCCCGCGCGCGTCGAGCCCGCGGACCATCACGGGCGCCCGCACCCCGAGCGAGGGGACGACCAGCCGCTCCGGCCGTGCACTGCCCTCCAACGGCTCGACGGCGGGCGGCAGTTGGACACGGAGCGGCCGTCCCACCGCCGCCACGTCACCCGTGGTCGGCGCGGACGTCCCAAGGCGTACGTCGGTCACTTCTCGGCCCCACAGCCACAGCCCCAGCAGCAGCACCGCCCAGACGACGCCCATCGTCAGGCGGCCGGCTCCGGAGGTACGTTCCCGGTCGGACATGGCGGGCCCTCACCTGCCGCGTCCCCGGCGCACACTGCGCAGCGCCACGGCCACCGCGGCGGCGCCCGCCAGGACCAGACCGATCACGGTGTGCGGGGTGCCGGGCCCCTCGGCCCGCTCCTGAGCGGCGGACAGCCGCGTGGTCCCACCGCCGCCGGCGCTCACGGGGGCGGTCGGGGACTGGTGCGCGGAGGCCGCGTCGGGCTTCTCCACAACGGTGAGGGTGCCCGTGGTCTCGTCGGCCTCGTCGGCCTTCTCAGCCTTGTCGCCGAGTCCGCCGCAGGTGACCTTGACGGCGTACGTGCCAGGGGTGAGCGTCGAGCGGATCCGTGTCTCGCCGACGAGTTCGCCGGTTCGCCCGGCCAGCAGGGCGTCCGCGACGAACGCCCGGGACGCGGCGGCGGTGCCGGACGTCCCCGTCGTGCAGCCGCGCGCCCGTACCTGGATGTCGCTGCCAGGCGTCGCGTTCGACGGGGTGACAGAGACGTCTGTGTCCATGGCGAGGGCGGAGGCGGGGATGGGGACGGACACAGAGGTGAGCGCGGCGGTGACCACGGCACCGGCACAGAGAGTCAGTCGCAGTGAACCCATCGTGAACCTCCAGATACATGGAGACTCCTCTCCCGGGCGCGTGAATGCACGTGGGGAGGGGCCTCGGCTGGTCCGTTCGGGTGCGGATAAGAGCGGACAAGAGGAGCCGTCGGACTCACACCCGGTCGACGAGGTCCGCGATCGAGTCGACGACCTTGGACGGCCGGTACGGGTACCGCTCGACGTCCTCGGGCGAGGTCAGTCCGGTCAGCACCAGGAAGGTCATCATCCCCGCCTCGAGCCCGGCGAGTACGTCCGTGTCCATCCGGTCGCCGATCATCGCGCTGGTCTCGGAGTGGGCGCCGATGGCATTGAGCCCCGTACGCATCATCAACGGGTTCGGCTTGCCCGCGAAGTACGGCTTCTTTCCGGTCGCCTTGGTGATCAGCGCCGCCACGGCGCCGGTGGCGGGCAGCGGGCCCTCGGCGGACGGCCCTGTCTCGTCGGGGTTGGTACAGATGAAACGGGCCCCGCCGTTGATCAGCCGGACCGCCTTGGTCATGGCCTCGAAGGAATACGTACGGGTCTCGCCGAGGACCACGTAGTCGGGCTCGTGGTCGGTGAGGACGTACCCGATGTCGTGCAGCGCTGTGGTCATGCCCGCCTCACCTATGACGTACGCGGTGCCGCCGGGCCGCTGGTCGTCCAGGAACTGTGCGGTGGCCAGGGCGGAGGTCCATATGTTCTCGACGGGTACGTCCAGACCCATGCGCTGGAGGCGGGCGTGCAGGTCACGGGCGGTGTAGATGGAGTTGTTGGTGAGCACAAGGAAGGGTCGCCCGGACTCCCGGAGCTTCTTGATGAAGGCGTCGGCGCCGGGGATGGGCACGCCCTCGTGGATGAGTACACCGTCCATGTCGGTGAGCCACGACTCGATGGGCTTGCGCTCTGCCATGTGCCGTCTCCTGACGTACGCGTGTACCAGCGTCCCAGGGTAGCCAGCGGCCGGATCATGGTGGAGGGGCGTCCGCCCTGTGGGAAAGAGGGCGGGCGGGAGGGGGATCGGGGTTGGTTCGGGGTCGGGTTCGGCGTACGGGGGTGGAGTCGGGGTTCGGCGTACGGGCTCAGCGGCGGCGTCGGGCCATGAGCATGACCCCGACTCCGGCACCGATGAGCAGCAGCCCTCCGGCCGCCGTTCCGAGCAGCCCGCGCCGTGAGGCGGGCCCGGTCCCGGCCAGCTCGTCGGGGAACGGCAGCCCCTTCTCGGGTACGGGTTCGGGGGCGGTACCGGATGGAGACTTTTGAGGGTTTGGAGACGCTTGGGGGTTTGGAGACTCTCGAGGGTTTGGAGACTCTTGCGGGTCGTGAGGCAACTGGCTTGGATCTTCGGGCACTTGAGGCGCGCCCTCCTCGACGATGCGAAACCGGTAGTCGTTCGACTGCCCCACCCAGTCCCCGTCGTCGCCATCGTCATGCCGCTGCACAACGGCCGCGTTTGCGACGACATCGTTGGGCACGGCGTCCTCGGCGACAGCAAACCGCACCCTGACGGACAGCGTCTTCCCCGCCCCCATGCTGAAGCCCGGAAACCCCCCGTCCCTGTCGTCGAACACCCCGATGTTCTCGTCCTCCCCACTCCGCTCGAAGCGGACGGTATACGGCCGCACCCCGGCGCCCTCCGCCGCGTAGAACTCGAGCCGCATCTGCCCGCCCTCCAGCACCCGCTTCTGATCCACGAGCACGACGACGGGGTGGATGCTCCGACAGGTTTCGCCGGTGGTGTTGGTGAGATCGAGATACCAGGTCTGGTAGTCCCCTCCGGCCTCGTACACGGAGGGCCCGCCGTGGATCCGGGTACGCACAGGAAACGCCTGACTTCCGGACTCAGCTGAGCAGTTGGGCGCGGGGGCGAGGGCTTGAGCGGGCGAGGGGGCAAGGGTGGCGGTCAAGGAGAGGGCCAGCGGAAAAACGGACAAAGACGTACACAGTCGCATGGACATGGGAGCCTGCCAGGGGCCGCGGGATCAGGCAGTCGGGAGGCTTCCGGTGGGCCCCGTTCGGGGGTCGGGTTCAGCAGGTCGGCTCAGCGGCGGGGAGGGACCAGCCACCACGAACCCGCAGCGGCCGACCCACAATCACCCCCGAGCTCTCATCCTTCAGCTCGACCGAACAAAGGCGCCAACAACAGCTGAGCCGCACCCTCAGCCACCCCCCACTCACCGCCGGAGGCAACCCGCACCGGTACGGGACTACTGGCCCCCTCCCGCTGAGCCCGAGCATCGAGCACCGCCCCGACCCCCCACACAAACCGCTCAGGCTCGGCAGCGACAATCCGCCCACCCAGCAGCACAAGATCGATATCGAGCAGCCCCACCAGATTCGAAGCGCCGGCGCCAAGTACACGAGCCGCCTCGTCCACATCCCCCCGCGCCACAGCCCCCAGGCACAACACCTCGATGCACCCACGATCCCCGCACGAACAAACCGGCCCGTCCAGCTGGATCACCTGATGCCCGAACTCCCCCGCCCCGGTATGCGCCCCCCGATGCACGGCCCCACCCAGCACAAGCCCGGCCCCCAGCCCCGTACCAAGATGCAGATACGCGAAAGACCCGACCTCGCCTTCGACGGCGAGCCCGAGCGCAGCGGCGTTGGTGTCCTTGTCCAGTACGACCGGCATGCCCAGCCGCCGAGCCAGCGCATCCCGCAACGGAAACCCGTCCCACTCGGGAAACCCGGTCACCCGATGCAGCACCCCGTGCGTGTGGTCAAGCGGGCCAGGCATGGCAACCCCGGCCCCCAGGACCGCCCCCAGCTCCCCGTCCAACCGCCCGACGAGCCCTTCGACCTCGCGCGCAGCGATCTCCACCACAGGCTCCGCCCCCGCCCCCAGGTCCAGCGGTCCCTGCCGCTCCCCCACAACCGCCCCGGTCAGATCGACGATCACCGCCCGCAGCTCATCCCGTTCAAGATGCAGGCCCACCGCATGCCCGGCCTCCGGCACGAGACACAGTGAAGTCCGCGGCTTACCCCCCGTGGAAGCCTGCCGCCCCGCCTCCGCGACCAGCCCGTCGTCCCGCAACCGCGCGGTGATCTTGCTGACGGCCTGCGGAGTGAGCCCCGTACGCTCGGCGAGCTCAAGCCGGCTGATGCCCGCGCGCCCCGCGCTGCGCAGCAGATCGAGCACGAGCGCCGCGTTGTAGCCGCGCAGTGCGTACAGGTTCGCGCCGCCTCCGCCGTTGGTCCTGTTCACGAACCCATTGTCACCCCGGCTTGCCCTTTGGCAACAGCGTTGCTTAAGTGGGTGGCATGGTGGAGAACATGACCGACATACCTCCTGTCGCCCCCTCCCACGTAGGCCTCATCGGCTACGGCCTCGCAGGCTCCGTCTTCCACGCCCCCCTGATCGCCGCCACCGGGGGCCTCGCCCTCGACACGATCGTCACCGCGAACCCGGAGCGGCAGCAGCAGGCGAAAACCGAGTTCCCGGACGTACGGATCGCGGCGACCGCCGACGAACTCTGGGCACGCGCCGACGACTTGGACCTGATCGTCATCGCGTCCCCGAACAAGACCCACGTCCCGCTCGCCACCGCCGCCCTCAAGGCGGGCCTCCCGGTCGTGGTCGACAAGCCGATCGCGGGCACGGCGACACAGGCCCGCGAGCTGGCCGCGTTGGCCGATGAACGCGGACTGCTCCTCTCCGTCTTCCAGAACCGCCGCTGGGACCACGACTTCCTGACCCTCCAGCAGCTGCTCGCCGACGGCGAACTAGGCGACGTCTACCGCTTCGAGTCCCGCTTCGAACGCTGGCGCCCCCAACTCAAGGGCGGGTGGCGCGAGTCCGGCGACCCGACAGAGGTCGGAGGTCTGCTGTACGACCTCGGCAGCCACGTCGTCGACCAGGCCCTGGTCCTCTTCGGCCCCGCGGCCTCGGTGTACGCGGAGTCGGACGTACGCCGCCCCGGCGCCGAGGCGGACGACGACACGTTCATCGCGCTCACGCACACGAGCGGCGTCCGCTCCCACCTCTACGTCTCCGCCACCACCGCCCAACTCGGCCCGCGCTTCCGGGTGCTGGGCTCGAAGGCCGGCTACGTGAAGTACGGCCTGGATCCCCAGGAAGACGCCCTCCGCGAGGGCGAACGCCCAACACCCGGTGAGGAGTGGGGCGTTGAGGGCGAGGACCTGTGGGGCCGCATCGGTTCCGGCGAGTCCCCGGCGACCGGCGGCGGCCACCCCGTCCCGACCCTGCCGGGCGCGTACCCCGCGTACTACGCCGCCATCGCCGCCGCCCTCCAAGGCACCGGCGAAAATCCGGTCACCGCCCTGGAAGCCGCCGCCGCCCTGGACGTACTGGAAGCCGCGCGCCGCTCGGCCCACGACGGAGTGGCGGTGACACTGTGACCTCCGACGCCCCCACCATCGTTCCCAGCGTGGCCGAACTCGAGGCTCAGGAACGCCGGTTGACGCTCCCTCAGTTCACGTACGACGACGCCTGGACACTGGGCACGCTCCTCGTCGACCTCGCCCGGGAGCGGGGCGCCCCGGTAGCGATCGACATCACCCGCTCCGGCCAGCAGCTCTTCCACGCCGCCCTCCCCGGCTCCACCCCCGACAACGACGCCTGGATCGCCCGCAAACGCCGAGTCGTCGAGCGCTATGCCGCCTCCTCCCTCCTCATCGGCACCCGCTTCCGCGCCAAGGGCACGACGTTCGAGGACTCCTCCCGCCTAGATCCGGACGTGTACGCGGCCCACGGCGGAGCCTTCCCGATCACGGTGGAGGGCGCGGGCGTGATCGGCACGGTGGTGGTGTCGGGGCTGCCGCAGCTGGAGGATCATGCGCTGGTGGTGGAGGCGCTGGAGCGATTCATCGCGGGCTAGTCGTCAGAGGCTGCCTTGGCTGGAGCGCCGCCCTCGCGCGGGAACTCCCTCGTGATCAGCTTGATACCGAGGAAGGTCTCGCTGAGGTCGATCTCGTCCCCGAAGTCGAAGATCGAGGTTGTTCGGTACTGCCCGCCCTGGGGGTGCGTGTGGACTCGACACTTTCCCGTGTACGGGTCCGCAATCACATACATCGACACCTCGGCGAGGGCGTAGGTATCCAACTTGGGCCCGTAGTCGTTGGCCGCAGTGTCCTTGGAGATCACCTCGGCCACGAACTGGACGTCCTCGTAGCTCCAGCGGCCTTTGTCGTCCTTGACCGCGCGCTCCCTGAAGGCGGCGACGTCGGATGCGAAACCATTGAGGCGACCCGGGAAATCGATACGCACGTCGGAGGCGATGCGGTTGCGCGGGTAACGCACCCTCAGTTGCTCATAGATGTCCGCGATGATCTCCCAGTGTGTCTGGCGCTGCGGCGACATGTAGATGGCCCCCCGGACAATCTCCACCTTGATTCCCTCGGGGGCGGGCTCAATCCACTCGAACATCCTGTCGAGGGTGAGCTCGTCGCTCTGCTCGGCCATCACGATCCTGTCTTCGAGAACAGTCACCGTTGCCGCTCCTCCCCGCTGCCGCACGGTTGCGGGCAGTCGCGCAGTACAACGATACGCTCGGCACCCCGGTCACGCCGGGGTGCCGAGCACCGCTGTCATGCTCACCGCCGGAGGCGCCGGCTACGCGTCCTTGAACTCCTGCCGCTGCCGCCCCAACCCCTCGATCTCCAGCTCCACCACGTCCCCAGCCCGCAGGAACGGCTTCGGCTCGGGATGCCCCATCGCGACCCCCGCAGGCGTACCCGTGTTGATGATGTCGCCCGGGTAGAGCGTCATGAACTGGCTTACGTAGCGCACCACTTCAGCCACGGGAAAGATCTGGTCGGACGTGTTGCCGTCCTGCTTCAGCTCGCCGTTGACCCACAACTTCAGCGACAGCTGCTGCGGATCCGGCACCTCGTCCGCCGTCACGAACCACGGCCCGAGCGGGTTGAACGTCTCGCAGTTCTTGCCCTTGTCCCAGGTCCCGCCCCGCTCGATCTGGAAAGCGCGCTCGGAGACGTCGTGCGCCACCGCGTATCCGGCGACATGCGCGAGCGCCTCCTCGTGCGAGCCGAGATAGCGCGCCGTACGCCCGATGACGACGGCCAGCTCGACCTCCCAGTCGGTCTTCTCGGAGCCGCGCGGCACGAGCACGGTGTCGTACGGCCCGACGACCGTGTCCGCAGCCTTGAAGAAGATGACCGGCTCGGCGGGCGGCTCGGCACCGGTCTCGGTGGCGTGGTCGTGGTAGTTGAGGCCGATGCAGACGACCTTGCCGATCCGGGCGAGCGGCGGCCCGACCCGCAGCCCCGCCGCGTCCAGCGCGGGCAGCTCCCCCGCCTCAGCCGCGCTGCGGATCCGGCCCAGCGCCGCATCGTCGGCGAGCAGCACCCCGTCGATGTCCGAGACGACGCCCGACAGATCCCGCAGGACCCCCTCGGCGTCGAGCAGCGCGGGCCGCTCCGCTCCAGCCGTACCGACTCGCAGCAGCTTCATGATCCCTGTCTCCCTCGATCGCGGGTCCCCACCGACGGGCAGGGCCCAGGCCAGGACACAGAGCACGGGGCACAGCCATCGGAGGACTGGTCGATCCTCCAAGCTGTACCTCCACTCCGCAAGACCCGGTTCACAACCTGGACCTTCACCCGGCGGCAGCCGCCAACGGCGAGGCCCCCGGCATGTCCCGGTACAGCACAGCCCGCTCGACCGCACTCCACGTCGTACTGGTCACCACGTACAACGCGGCGGCCAGCGGCACGACGGCGACCGTGAACAGCGTCATGAACGACATCAGCGGCATGAACTTCAGGACCGCCCCCATCCCCGGCACCTGCTGCTCACCACTCCCCGCAGCCGCCACCCCGCTGGTGGCCATCTGCCGCTTCGTACGCCGGTAGTTGAAGGTGGCAACCCCGGTGACGACCACGAACAGCCCGAGATAGACCAGTCCCTGCGCCCCGAACACCCCGCCCTCGCCGAGCGCGTCCATCCACCGCCCGCCGAGCGGCGCAGCGAACAGCTTGTGCGCGAGCAGGGCGTTCGCCTCGCCGCCGATCGTCGAGTTGGAGAACAGGTGGTAGAGCAGGAAGAAGGCCGGCAGCTGGAACAGACTCGGCAGACAGCCGGACAGCGGCGAGACCTTCTCCTTGGCGTGCAGCTCCATGACGGCCTTCTGGAGCTTCTCGGGGTTCTTCCCGTGCTTCTTCCGCAGCGCGGCGATCTGCGGCTGCAGCCGGGCACGTTCCCGCTGCCCCCGCGCCGCGGCCCGCGACAAAGGGTGCACGAGTAGCCGTACGAACGCGGTGAACACGACGATCGCCGCAGCCGCCGCGGACGCCTGGAACAACGGCTCGAGGAGAGTGGCCAGCCCTTCGACAAGGCTGGCGAACAGGGACATGAAAGCGGACATGGGTGAGCCCTCCGGGGGTCTCGTCGTACCGGGAGATGAGAGATCTGAGATCTGGATCTGGGACCTGGATCTGGGATCTGGATCTACGTCGGTATGACGGCCCGAGGGGAGGGCTGCTGCGTGCTGTTTCTGCTCTGTTTCTGCTTCTGCTTCCGATGTCCCCTACGCGGCCGTCAGGGGGCGACGGCCGGGTGCTCGAGGACGCGTACGCCCGGAGGCGTCGGGATCGCGTTGCGGCAGGAACGCCGTACGCCGCTCACGGTCGCGGATGGCCGTACGCACCCGGGTACGGGGCACAGCGGGCGCGAGCCGCGAGGCGATGACGGAACAGACGGCGAGCGCGGACCCGGCCGCGGCGGTCGCGGCGGTCGCGGCGAACGCGACGGCGCCGACGAGGCTGCCGGAGTCGAGGAGCGCCACCTCGACGAGGAGGAGGAAGAGGAAGGCGAGGGGCCGCAGCCTGGCGGCGACGGGGGTACCCATCAACTGTCCTCCCTTCCTCACGTCGTTACGCGTGCTTCCTCATCCTAACGGGGCCGCCGCATCGAGTTGATCCGGTTGAATCCGGTTGAATCCGGTTAACGAGGCCGCATGGAGGCGAGCTTCCCCCAGACCACCAGCCGGTACTTGGAGGTGTACTCCGGGGTGCAGGTGGTGAGGGTGAGGTAATAGCCGGGGTCGGAGTAGCCGTATCGCGGGTGGACGAGGCTGCGCGGGACCTCGCGAATCACCCCGCCGTCGCGCGGGGCCGTCTGTGGCAGGGTCCGGTCGACGACGTACGTATATCCGGCCGTACGGGTCTCGACCTCGATCCGGTCCCCTTCCCGCAGCCGGTTGATGTACCGGAAGGGCTCCCCGTGCGTGTTCCGATGCCCCGCGACCGCGAAGTTGCCGGCCTGGCCGGGCTGGGCGGTGTCCGGGTAGTGGCCGACGTACCCCTTGTTGAGGACGTTCGGCTTGCTGATGCCTTCCGCGACGGGGACGCGGAGCCCGAGGCGGGGGATGGTGAGGATGGCGTACGCCTGGTCCCAGCGGGGTTGCCGAACGGGGGTGGTGGGATTGGCTGGGGAGCCGGGCCGCCGGCCGACGCGTGACGAACCGCCCGCACCGCCCGAACCGCTCGCACTGCTTGCAGCGCCGGAGTCGCCGGGGTCACCGCCCGCCTCGGGAGGATCACCGCCACCGGCCCCGACCCCGGAACGGCTGCTGCCCTCCCACTCCCTCTCCAGGGCCTGGACCTTCCTCTCGGCGCCCTCCCGGGCCTGCCGATTGGTCCACCACAGCTGATGGACGACGAGGAGCATGAGGACGACACCGAGGGTGACGAGAAGCTCGGCACCGTTCCAGAGAACGCGCGCGACCAGGGCACGCCGCCGCAGGCTCCGCCGACTGACGACGGGAACCCGCATACGTACGCCTCCTGCCCCGACCTTCCTGCCCTGCCCTGCCCTGCCAGCCATGCCATGCCATCGCGGGCGCACGATAGGGGCTGAGGCCTCAACTAGCCATCCCCATATGCGATATGAGCGTCTTCGGATGCTTCGCCATCAGTGCCCACTGGTTCCTGGCCCTGGTTCCGTTCCTCGTCGGCCTCGCCCTGAGCCGGCAGCAAGGCATGCTGGCGATCACCGAACGCTTTCTGCGCCGCGCCCCGCCGCGCGCCACGCCGAAGGCACGGTCACCGGCTTCGTGGCCTCCAGCGAGGCGACGTACGCCGCTCTCCACCCGATCGTTCGCTGGACCAGCGAGGACGGGGTCGAGCACGAACGCGCCCTGCCCGACATGATCAGCGCCCACCGCGTCCCCAAGGGCATCCGCGTCCGCCTCCTCGTCATGGCGGGTGCCCCCGAGACGGCGGTCCTGGACGCGCCGGACCGCTACAGGACGGCGTTGGTCGGCGTATGCCTGGGCGTGGTGCTGTGGGTCGGCACACTGACGGCGGTACTGGTCCGCATCGCGACGCTCGTGCCCGACTCCTGCCGCTACTCCTGCTGAGCGGCGGCCTGGTCTGCACGTATCTCTTCTTCGTACAGATCTCTTCTTCGTACAGCGTCGGCGGCTACGGTGTCCCACATGCGCCCCGACACGTCTGCCGAGCACGTCGACCACACCGCCGAAGCAGCACGCCTGGAGCGGACCGCCGGCCTCTACCCCGAGGACGCCGAGCACCTGCTGCTGCAGGCCGCGGCCCACCTCGAACTGGCCGACGACCGCGCCCGAGCCTCGTCCCTCTACGACCGCCTGCTCGCCAACCCGTCCTCCCTGGAACACCCGCTCCTGGTACGCGCCCTCAAGGCGGCCAACCTCTGGGAGTACGGCCACGAGGCGGAGGCCCGAGCGATCATCGACGGCGTACGCGCCGCGTCCCCCCGCGACCCGGCCCCCTGGGTGATCATGGCGGAGGCCCTGGAGGCCCACGACGAGCTGGAGGCGGCGCAGGAAACGTTCACGCAGGGCGCGACCCTCCTCCTGACGGACGTGACGGACCCCCCGTACCCCACCCACCCCCTGCTCTTCGGCCGCCACCGGGTCCGCCGCATGCTGGGCATGCCGCACGACGACTGGGACACCACCGCGGACACGCTCCACAAGGCCCCGGTGTCCCTGGACGAGCTCCACGA
The DNA here is from genome assembly GCF_042870755.1 of Streptomyces sp. NPDC006365. Taxonomy (NCBI): domain Bacteria; kingdom Bacillati; phylum Actinomycetota; class Actinomycetes; order Kitasatosporales; family Streptomycetaceae; genus Streptomyces; species Streptomyces sp. NPDC006365. The sequence continues at coordinate 901 of NZ_JBIAHS010000002.1, read as the reverse complement.
CCCCAAGCGGGTCTGGTCCCTGGGCTCCGACAACCCGGCAGAACTCCAGGCAGAGATCGCCCGCCTGCAGTCGGAACTGACGACGGCGAGGGAGGCCCTCTCCCGCCCCTTCCCCGTGGCGATACTGCACTGGCCGGCGGACGAACTGGCCGAACTGGTCGCCGCGTACCCGTCGTTGGACTCCGAGTACCCGTCGCATGAGGAGCACCTGGCGACGATAGAGACGTCGCTGAGGGAGCTGGCGGCTTCGGGGACTGGGAACTTGGGGATAGTGCCGGGGACGGTGCCGTCTTACGAGGCTTTCGCGGCATCGGAGCTGGCCTCGCCTGCGGACGCGTCGCTGCTGCCGCAGTATGCGACGACGTTGGCGGCGCGGGGGCGGGCTGTGGCTTGGCCGCCGCAGAAGGGGACGGAGTGCTGGTGCGGTTCGGGGCGGGTGTACGAGGGGTGCCACGGGGACGCCGACTGACAGGCTGACTGTGAGGAACGCGCCGAGAGAGGCCTTCGCCGCACGGTAACCGTCAGCGAAACGGCACGCGGCTTGTCACCGGGGGCAGGGACCGGACTCGTGGCGTGCGGTCCCGGAGGATGAAGCGGACGCGTCAGGCGGCAGCTCGACACCGGGCGCGGACAAGAACGGTGACAGTTCCACCACCCCGCCGTCGGGCACCGCGCCCAAGCCACTGTGGCAGGCGGATGCGGCGAACAAGAATGTGTCCAATACCGGGGCGCTGGCGGTGATCGGGGGTCTGGTCCTGGTCGCCGGCGACCCGCTGGTGTGACGCGACACCTTGACCGTTTGCCATCGATTCCTAATGCCGTTTGTCAAGCCACAGGGCACGCGCGAAGTAACGGGCCGGGGATTGTCAGAGGTGCCCGGTACGGTCAGTCCATCAGACTG